>NZ_DJIQ01000006.1:129390-169312 GCF_002433705.1 Oceanicaulis sp. UBA6590 | reverse complement strand
AGTGAAAGCCGATCTCCAGGTCAACTCCGAATTTCAGAAGTTCTGCAGTCGGTTAGCCCGGCTGAAACTGACACGAAAGCGTCGGCTCCAGCGAAAGGGTTTCGCCGGTTTTTGAACTCCTTCCTTTCGGAGAGGCTCAGCAGTATGGAGCGATTTGCATCCGCCGGCAAGATCAATCTTCAGAAGATTTTCACTGGCCGCCGGCGCGTCGTTGTTCCCGCCGCCGAGGAGTGGGGGTGTATCCGCCCCTCCCGGGGGACGCAACCCCGAATGGGAGTCAAACTGCAGGTTTGCGCAGTCAGACGCATCCTGACTTTTGGGGGATGGCTCGCGCCCTGAACCCCCGCACGCTGAGGCCCTTGGTGTCAGGCGCCCTCTATATAGGCCTTGAGACTTTCCGCTTCGGCCTCGGCATGGGCGATCTTGCGTTTGACGACATCTCCGATCGACACCACGCCGGTCATTCGCCCCTCATCCATGATGATGATGTGACGGACCCGCTTCTCCGTCATCAGCGCCAGGAGCGTATCGATATCATCGGACGGGCTGGCGGTGATGAGTCCTGTGCTCATGACCGACTCGACACGCTCGGACAGCGCGGACGGACCGGAGCCTGCGATCGCTCGGGCGAGATCGCGTTCGGAGAACACCCCGACCGGCTGATCGCCGGCGTCGGTGACGATCACCGCGCCCACCCTGTGCTGGGTGAGTGCGACGGCGGCTTCCTGCAGGGTCTGGGACGGGGCGAGCGTGAAGACCGTCGCCCCCTTGTCATCAAGTATGCGTGCAGCGGTCATGCGGACCTCCCTCGCTCGTGTACTGGGAGTATAACCACACCGGTCCCCGCCCCACAAACGGAGCTTTGCGCCGGCCTAGACGCGCCGCCGCGCGCCCAGGATCCGGACACAGACCGGATAGGCCAGCATCCCGACCAGCAAGCCGCCCACATGTCCGGCCCAGGCGATGGGAACGGGAAAGACGAGATTGACCAGGGCGAGCGCCAGATTGAGTCCCAGCCAGGGCAATGCGAGCTGATACATGCCGGTGCGACCGCCCCTCGCCCAGCCCGCCGCGGCGATCAGCCCGGAAATGGCGGTGGAGGCGCCCGCCATTGTGGTCGCCTCGGTCAGATGGGTGATCTGGTGCAGCACGGCGCCGCCGATCGCGCAGGCGAAGAAGAAAACCAAGAACCCCGTATCTCCGCGCAAGCCCGGGCCGAAAGGTCGACGCACGGCCGGCCCCACCGAGAGCAGCACGCCCAGATTGATCAGAAGATGGGCCCAGCCCGCATGCACGAAGACATGCAGGATATAGGGCGAGAGGCCGAACAGGGGCGCCGGCGGGAAGGCGTCGACCGCAGCGCCGGTCCGCAACGCGCCCGCCCAGTAGATCAGGGCATGCACCGATCCGCCCCGTCCGAAGGACAGCGATTCCGCAAGCTGAACCGCCAGAATGATGGCGGCGAGCACAAGCACGACGCCGGGCAGAGCATTGAACAGGGGCTCGCGCGGCGGCGTCGGGCGCTCTGAAGCGGCTCTGCCGGCATCGGGATCATCCTGGGACAGAGGGGGCGGCGCGTCGCTCATGAGGCTTTCCTAGTGTTGAGAGGGGTTTGGCATGGCCATTGCAGCCTGGGGACCGAACCGTCTTCAAAGAGGACACATAAGGCATGACCCGTCAGCTTAAAGTCTGGCTCTGCGCGACCGCCGCAGCCATTTTCGCAGCGTCCTCGGCCATGGCGCAATCCACCGCGACCAATCCGTCGGAGTGGAATCGTCCCTATGGTCAGGCCTATGGCTCGGAAAACCAAGCGTATGTCGGCGCCCGCGTCGGCGGCAACCGGGTTGTCCTGAACGGCATTATCCAGACCGGCGTGGGCGTCTCGGCCCAGGCCAGCGCCCTCACCCAGAGCGCAACCGGCGTCGGCCTGAACAGCCAGTCCCAGTCCGGCCTGTTCACCAGCGCCGGGGCGAGCGCCATCGGCAACCAGCTCAATGTGGTGGTGAACGGCAATTACAACACCGTGGTGATCAACAATCGCCAGACCAATACAGGCGACATCACCGCCCATGCGGGCGCGACCGCAAACACCCAGTCCTCTCAGGGAGAAGCCGCCAATGACCGTTAAGCGTCTCATCGCCGCCGCGGCCGGCGCGCTGTCCCTCACAGCCTGCGCCACTTCGACCCCGGGCGCGGACGGGCTTTACGCCACGCCGACCGGCGGCGCGCCGGTGACCCCGAACCCGACGCCCTATTCGGATGCGCTGGTCTGTCTGTCGGGCTATGCTCGCCAGCATGGCCAGGCCGCGCCCCGCGTCGCCGTGGGCCGGATCGCGGACTATACCGGCCAGATGAACCCTGAAGGCGGCACCCGGGTGACCCAAGGCGCCTCCCTGATGGCGATCAGCGCCTTCGCCAAGGCGGGCGCGCGACTGGTGGAGCGTTTTGACACGTCCGTCGCCGAGCTCGAGCTGCGCTACGCCAACAACCAGCTGATCGGCGACGCCGCCGAGCAGGACGGCTATCGCCAGATCTATGCGGGTTCGATCCCGGGCTCGGACTATTATCTGGTGGGCGGCATCACCGAGCTGAACGCCAATATCCGCTCCAACGGCCAGGATGTTCTGGCGGGCGATTCTGTGGACTCCGATCCGTCGGGCCTGTTCTCGCGCCGCATGTATGTGATGAATGTCGGCCTCGACCTGCGCCTGATCGACTCGCGCACCCTCGAGGTGGTCGATGTCGTTTCCTATCAGAAGCAGATCATCGGCCGCGAGCTGTCCGCCGGGGTCTTCGCCTTCTTTGGCGATGTGGTGCTGGACGCCTCTGCGGGCGGGCGCTCTCTGGAGCCGATCCAGCTGGCCGTGCGCTCGGTCGTCGAGCGCGCCGTGCTGGAGATCTCCTCCCAGCTCTATCAGGTGTCGCCCGAACAGGTCTGTTCCTTCAACGACCCGATCGGCCCGTCCAATATTACCGGCGGCGTTCAGCTGAACACCGCTTACGCCCCCACGGAGGCTCCCTATGTCCAGGCTCGCACGAGTGTTGATCGCGGGCACCAGCGCCGCGACGTTGATATCCGCAGCCAGCTTCGCGGAACCTATCAATAAGGTCGAGCTCGATCAGGACCAGACAGGACCTGTCTCAGCTGAAGACGCTCAGGACGCGGATGGCGTGCGGGACATGATCTCGACCGCGGTCGCCCAGGGCAATTCGGGCACGGGCGCCCTGTCCGGCGACAGCGAGATTTCCGGCGCGCAGACGCTCGGGGGCTCTGTGACCGCGCAATCCCTGCTCAGCGCCAACGGGGTCTGGGCCAGCGTCGTCAGCACCGCAACCGCACAGGGCAACGCCCTGACCGCTGGCGTGGAAGACGGCGCCCTTAGTCTCGACCTCAACCAGACCGCCGGCGCGGGTCAGGTTTCCGCGCTGTCGCGTCTGCGCATCTCCGATTACGCCGCTCACACGGTTCAGACTGCGTCCAGCGCCGTAAACGCCATCCAGACCAGCGCGGAAGGCGGACAGACCCTGTCGATCCGTCAGGCGAGCGCCGCTGACTCCCGCGCCGAGGCCCGCGTTGAAGCGGCGGACGCTGAAATCGAGACCAGCGTCGTGGGCGCCGTGGCGGCCGGCAACAGCCTGATCTCCACCGTAGAGGACGAGGATTCGAGCCTGACGCTGGACCAGTCACAGACCGGATCCACGACGGCAACCGCCCATGCCGAGATCGGCAACGCCGATTATGGCGTCACGGCGGCCTCCCAGGCGGCGGGCAATACCGCGACCTTCCAGAACGACTATGGCGATAGCGAAACCGGCGGCGTTCAGAACAATTCAGGCGAGGTGCGCGCTGAAACGGTGATTCTCGCTGACCAGTTCGCCAATGGCTACGCGACCGGTTCGGCCAATGCTGTGGGCAACTCGGCGTTGACCTCCACCATTGGCGCGAACACTTATCAGGGCGTGCAGCAGACCAATTCCGGCGATGTCATCGCCAATGTGACGATGACCGGCGGCGCCGGCGGCGGCCTGGGTTCCATCCTGAACGCCACCGCCATCGGCAATGCGCAATCGGCCTATGTCTGCGCCAGCTGCCCGGTAGGCGTGTCGGGCGAGATCAACCAGATCAATTCCGGCGCCATCTCGGCCAGCTCTGTCACAACCCATGCCGGCCAGGTTCGCACGATCACGAGCTCGGCCACAGCCGTGGGCAATGCGGCGACCTTTGCGACGCAAAACCGCGGGAACTGATCCACACACGATACCCACCCAACTGACTGGCCGCTCCCGAAAGGAGCGGCCTTTTTCTTGTTGGCGGTCCGGTTTGCGTCTGAGGGCGCAAGAAAAACCCCGAAGGCGAAACCTTCGGGGTCCTGATCGTTAGCGCGGGACGGTCCGCCTAGTGATAGCCGCCCACCCCGCCATCCAGCATCAGGGTCATCGACCGGCGCTCATAGGACTCGCTACGGCGCTCGACCGTCTCAGTATAGTGCTCTTCATAGCGATACCAGACCAGCTTCACGCCGGGGCCATGCAGGCGAAGCAATGAACGCTCGTTGCAATTGCGACGGTGTTCCTGCGGCGCGCAGAACAGCTCTCCGCCGCGACCGTAACGCAGGGCTTCACCCTTCTGGCACTGGATCGAGACGCCGTCGAAATGGTCCTCGCCCTCTTCACGCCAGCCCAGGGTCGCCTGCAGGGCGGTCCCCGCGACGCAGCGGAAGATCTCGCCCTCAAAGTCCGGCGTCACGCGCTCGTCCGGATCCGGACGCGAGGCCGGATGCGGATTGCCGCTGTCGTCCATGCAGTACGCCCGCACAAGACGCCATTCCTCGACCCAGCGCGAGCGCTCCTCTTCATAGCTCTCGTATTCGCTCTCACCCGCCAGGCGCAAACCGGTCAGAGCGGTCGCCGCCGGGGCCGAGCCGCCCGCATAATATCCGCCGCCGCCATAAATGATGGTCGCGCCGGAACGGGCGGACGCGGTCGCCGTGGCGCCCGCATAGGCGTTGGCGCTCACATTGACATTGACCGAGGTGTTCACATTGACCCCGCCCACATTCACCGTCGTGCCGCCCACATGCACGTTGGGCGCGCCGATATTGATGCTGGGCGTCCCGATGACCGGCCCGCCCGGATGCGTGCAGCAGGGCGTCGGAGGCGGCGGCGGGGCGCAACACGGATCGCCCGCGGCGGCCGTCGTCAGCGTCACAGCCTGAGCCGCACCGGTCAGGGCCGCGGACGCCAGAAGGCTCGCAGCCAGGGCGGACAGGGCGGAAGCGTATCGTGTTGAAACGCGCATGGCGGTCTCCGTTCTCACTTGCGCGTACCCCTGCAAGACAGGGGCCGGAACCCCCGACCCACGGGCTGAACGGAAAAGCACCTGTCCCATATGAGGTTGGCAAGGGGCTTGCAGTCTGTCCCGCCAACACACGGTCCCGCCCTCGACGGCGCCGTCCCGACCGGGGCGGAACAGACCGGGGGACGATGACGAAGAAAAGGGACGGCGCTCGTGAAGCACCCGAACACTCAGACCTTGCTGGCCTATTGGCATTCACGCCGGCATGACGAACCCGCGCCGCAACGCGCGGACATTGCGCCTGAAGACCTGGGTTCGCTTCTGTCGAACCTGTTCCTGCTGCGCCGCATGGACCAGGGCCATCACGTGTTCCGTCTCGCCGGCACCGGTCTGTGCCGCATGCATCAGCGCGAATTCCGCGACCAGAACTTCCTCAGCCTGTGGCAGGGGCATGACCGGGTGCATGTGTCGGCGCTTCTTGAAGGCGCCCTGTCCACCCCCGCGCCCGCCAGCCTTGTGACCCAGGCCGTCAGCCTGGACGGAGAGATGACCGATGTGGAGATCGCGCTTCTGCCCCTGCGCGGGCCGGAAGGCTGGCTGGACCGGGTGCTCGGGCTCTATCAACCCCTGACGCCGCGTCCCGCCAATAGTCGACCGATTGTCCGCCATCGCTTGCAAGCCTTGCACCCCGCCCAGTGCCCGGCCCCCCATTACTCGGCCTTCACCGCGCCCAGTTACGAGGCGGTGGGTTTGCGGGTCGCGAACGACAGCTGAACTAGCGAAGTATTAAGGCTGTCACCCTAGGCTCATTGTGATGTGTCGAGGGTAATATGACGCGATCTGCAGACCTGGGCGCCCGACTGGACCGCCGGAAAATCAAGATTGCCGCGCGCGGCGCTGAAGAGCGCCGCCGCCATCGACGTGTGCGCCTGACAGTTCCCGGACGCGGCCTGTCGCCCAGCGCCGGCGAATTCACCTGTACGCTCGTGGACATTTCCCCGGGCGGCGCCCGCATCGCCTGCAAGACCCCGCCGGAAAAGGCCGAGCGAGTCGTCCTGCTGTTTGACGGCCTGGGCCGTCTGGAAGGCGAGGTGCTGCGTGCGGGCCGGTCCGGATTCATCGTTCGGCTGCATGGCTCCCAGCGCAAGCGCGACCGTCTGGCGGACGCCATTACCTGGCGTTTCAATATGCAACGCCTGGGACTGGATGAAGACCGCACCGCGCCCCGCAAACCCGGCCGGGGCCGCGCCAAGATCCGCTTGCGCGACGGCGTTGTGATCCAGGCGGATGTCATTGACGTCTCCATCAGCGGCGCCGCCTTCGCCTGTCTTGAACGCCCCCGCATCGGGGAGGCTGTCCGGGTGGGCGACATGCAGGGCCATGTTGCACGATGGCTGGACAATGGCTTCGCAGTAGCGTTCGATCCTCCCGCCGACCGGAGCTGAGGGTTCCGGATGGTTTTTCCGAGTGAATGCATGACAGCGTCACTTTGAAACACCATATTTCGAGGGGAACGGCCCGTTTCTTGCCTGTGTAGAGGTTCAAGCCTCTGGCAGTAGGGCCCTTGGCCGGGAGAATTATTGATGCCGCGCGACGACGGAATCGCCATGTCCTGGTTTGTGAAAGTGGAAGGCCGCGTGTACGGGCCTTACACGGGCGCACAGATGCGCGCCTTTGTAGGGGAAGGCCGTGTGGCCGGACACTCCACGGTTTCTGAACAACGGGATGGGGAATTCCGGGACGCCCGTGACGTTCCCCAGCTCAAGGCCTGGCTGGACGAGGCGCGTCGCGCCCCCGGCGAACGCCGCCCCATGCCGGCCGATGCGCGCACGTCCAATTTCGTGATCGTCGCCGACCTCAACTCCGACAGCCGGGGTGGTTTTGAATCCGCGCTGAAGGATTTCGGTGATGTGGAAGCGATCACGCCCGGCGTGTGGTTGCTGCGCGGCGCCGCAAGCGCAGCACACTTGCGCAATGAACTGAGTCATCTGCTGGCGCGGGACGACAGGCTTCTGGTCGTCGACGCCTCGCGCGACCGCTCGGCCTGGTTCAATCTGGGTCGCACCGCCGACCAGCGCATTCGCGACCTATGGGGCCGTCGCGACTAGACTTTTTCCTCCAGCAATTGCTGCTTTGCAGCGGCCCGAGACATCACATCACTGTCACGGGTCTGTTTTTATGCGTTGCGATGCATGTTGCGCATGCACATGTGTGCAGCAACGCGCGTCGCGAGCGCGGATAAAAACACAAAGCGGAGGACTCCCCCATGCTTCGTCTGAACAGCCTCGTCGTGCGCGCAGGCCTGGCCGCCGGTCTTGCCCTGTCAGCGGCCTCTCCGGCCCTCGCCGGCGGCTTCAAACTCTCTGAATACTCGGTCCGGGACCTGGGCATGGGCCATGCCGGCTACGCCGCGCTGGCCGACGACCCGTCCACGATCTGGTCCAACCCCGCCGGTCTGGCGCGCCTTGACGGCACGCAGATCCAGCTGGGCGCCCACGCCATCATCGGCCAGGGCGATTTCACCAACCAGGGCTCCGTGGACGTGCTGGGCCGACCGCTGGGCGGCACCGAAGAGAATGACCTCTTCAACGACGCCGTGATCCCCAACTTCTACCTGTCCCATCGCCTGAACGACCGTATCGTTCTGGGTCTGGGCGTGACCGCGCCGTTCGGCCTGGCCACCGAGTACAATCAGGACTCCGTCACCCGCTTCCAGAGCGTGAAGAGCTCCCTGAAGGTCGCCGAGATCAACCCGTCCATCGGCTATCAGGTCAATGACCGCCTGTCGGTCGGCTTTGGCGTTTCGGCGCAGTATTCCGAAGCCACCCTCGCCAACCATCTCGACTTCAGCGCCATCTGCCTCAGCCAGCTCACCCCGGCCCAGTGCACCGCCACCGGCTTCCTGCCGGGCCGTCCGGAAGGCTATCTGCGCGTCACTGGCGATGACTGGGCGTTCGGCTGGAATGTCGGCGCGCTCTATGACCTGACCGAGACCACCCGCATCGGCGTCTCCTACCGTCACAATGTGGACCACAACCTGGAAGGCGAAGCCGATTTCGGAGCGCCGGCGAATGCGGCGATCTTCGCGCCCGCCTTCACCGACACCGATGGCTCCGCCGAGCTGAACCTGCCGGCCGAGCTGGCGGTCTCCCTGGCTCACCAGGTCAATGAGCGTCTGTCGCTGAACGCGTCTGTCGTCTACACCTTCTGGGATTTCGAGCGCCTGGTCGTCGAGTTCGACAATCCGGCTCAGCCCGACGCGGGCGAAACCCTCGGCTATGACGATGAAGTGCGCTACGCAGTGGGCGGCGAGTACGCCTATAACAGCCGCCTGACCCTGCGTGCGGGCGTCGCTTACGATCAGTCTCCGACCGAAAACGAGCACCGCACCACGCGCGTGCCCGATTCGGACCGCACCATCATCGCACTGGGCGCGTCCTTCCAGGCGACCGATTCCATCCAGATCGATGCGGGCTATCAGCACCTGATGTTCGATGACGCCCCGATCAACCATGTGGGGTCGACCGGTGATCGCGTTGTGGGTGACTACGACAATGTCGCCGATATTGTCGGCCTGTCCCTGACCTGGCGCCGCTAGGCCTGGCCACATCTGAACAGAAACGGCGCCGCAGGATCACCTGCGGCGCCGTATTCTTTCGAGACTCAGAGCGCCTTCAGCCCCTTGGCGTAGCGCGCCGCATTCTCGGCGTAATGGTCGGCGCTGGCCTTGAGCATTTCGGCCACCCCCTCCCCGATCTCTTTCACCACCTTGCCCGGCGCGCCCATGACCACGGACCCGTCCGGGATCTCCTTGCCCTCGGTGATAAGGGCGTGTGCGCCGATGATGCAGTTCCGGCCGATCTTCGCGCCGTTGAGAATCGTCGCGCCAATGCCGATCAGCGAGTAATCGCCCACCGTGCAGCCATGCAGCATGGCCTTGTGCCCCACGGTCACGCCTTTACCCAGCGTCAGGGGGAAGCCCATATCGGTGTGCATGACCGAGCCGTCCTGCACGTTTGAGTCTTCGCCGATGGTGATCAGCTCATTGTCCCCGCGCAGAACCGCGCCGAACCAGACCGAAGCCCGCGGCAGGAGTTTTACACGGCCGATAAGCGCCGCATCCGGCGCGACCCAGGCCCCGTCCTCGCTGATTTCAGGGCTCGCATCGTCCAGTCTGTACAGGGTCATCGGGCTCTCCCAAGGTGTTGCGCCGCACAATATGTCGGCGTTTTTTCGTCTTTGTATCGGATATGAGACGAGTAGACTCATACTTCGTTAGGCGTCCAACATGACACTGTGCTTGCGATTCGAGATCAAGGTTCGATTCGCTTCGCACGCGCCGCATGGCGCTGGATGTGTGAAGGAGGACGTGATGGCGTACGCGCCACCTCAAGCTGGTACGACCCCGCCGCCCGGTGCGCCGGTGTCGTTTGAGTCTCGCGCTTCCGAATTCACCGCTTTGATGACCCCTCCGCTGCCGCGTGAGGGGTTTTTTCTTGTCTCCTGGAGGGCCTGACATGCGTAAACGAGCCACCAAACGCCGCCAATCCGGACAGTTCAACGCTGACGCATATGAGGAAGACAAAGTCCGTTCGCTCTTCCCCGGAACCAGCTGGTCCCCCGATGACAAGGAGCCCATGCGCGATCAGAGCTATACCAAGAACGTCAAACCGCGCTCGAAGAACCAGGCCGAGCTCATGGAGGCCATCGATTCCCACAATCTGGTGATGGCGCTTGGCCCGGCGGGGACGGGCAAGACCTATCTCGCCGTCGCCAAGGGGGTCGAGGCGCTGGAAAAGGGTGAAGTGGGCCGCATCGTCCTCTCCCGTCCGGCCGTGGAAGCGGGCGAATCCATCGGCTTCCTGCCCGGCGCCATGGAAGAGAAGCTCGCCCCGTATCTGCGCCCGCTCTATGACGCGCTGGCGGACCGGTTGAGCCCGAAACGCCTGAAGGCGCTGATGGCCGAGGGCCTGATCGAGATCGCGCCCATCGGCTATATGCGCGGACGCACCCTGAACAACGCCTTCGTGGTGGTCGATGAGGCGCAGAACTGCACCTACGCCCAGCTCAAGATGCTGCTGACCCGTCTGGGCTGGAACTCCACCATGGTGGTGACCGGCGACCCGGCGCAGACCGACCTTCTGCCCGAAATGTCCGGCCTCGCAACCATCGCCGAGAAACTCGACGAAGTGGACAATATCGGCGTCATCCGGCTTCAGAAGGAAGACATTGTCCGTCACCCGCTGGTGGCGAGCATGCTGACGGTTCTCTAGACTTCTCAGAGACCGAGGAGAGACAGCCCTGCACCTGCATGCGGGGCTGTCTTGCCTTCAGGGTTCGACCGCGTCGAGAATCAGCTGCGCCGCCTCGCTGACAGAGCGGCGCTCCACTTCCACCACGGCATTCGCCTCGCGCATCAGGTCCGCATCGATCGCGCCGATGAGCGGCGCCAGCGCTCGTCCCACCGCCGGCTTCTGCGCCGCCTCGGCTGACAGCAGGATCACCGCGTCATAGGGCGGCAGCGCGCCACGCGGATCGTCAAGAATCACAAGGCCATAGGCCAGAACCCGCCCATCGGACGTATAGGCGGTGATCACATCTACCGCCCCATTGCGGACCGCGTCATACATGAAGGCGGAATCCATGCTCCGCTGCTCAATCCCGCTCAGTCCATAGAGCGCACGCGTGCGCTCCCATTCGGTGCGGGCGAAGAATTCAGGGTCGGCGCCGACAGACAGGGACGGCAAGGCGACGAGATCCGCGATCGATGTGACGGCTTCAGACTCGGCGAAATCGGCGGTAACCGCGAATCCGTACGCATTCTCGAATCCCAGACGCCCCAAGGCGACGATCCCGGCGTTTTCATAGAGCCAGCTTGAAACCGCGGCATACATCTGGTGGCGCGGGATCGGGGCTTCCTCCCCCATCACATTGGCCCAGAGCGTGCCCGTATAATCCACATAGACGTCGATCTCGCCCGAGCGCAGCGCGTCAAACACCACGGTGGAGCCCAGATTCTCCCGACGTTCGGTCCGGGCGCCCGCCCCCTCAAGACGCCGTTCGATCACCTCGGCGAGAATATACTGTTCGGTGAAGCTTTTGGCGCCGATGATCACCGGTCCGTCATCGAAACCGGCGTCGACCTGCGTCTGCCGCCCGACCGATCCCTCCCCGCTGGCGCGGTTGACCATGACGGCGCCCCCCAGCACCAGAACGGGCGCCAGAATCACCACGAGGGCGGAGATCAGAGCGCCCCTGCGCTGACCGGACTGCATCGCCCGCTCGCACGCTGCAATCAGCTGATCGAGCAGCAGCGCCAGCCCCGCAGAGCACAGGCAGCCGAAGATGACCGCCGCCCAGGTCCGGGTCTGAAGTCCGGAAAAGATGTAATTGCCCAGGCTCGTCGCCCCGACCGGCGTCGCCAGGGTCGCCGCCCCGACAACCCAGACGGTCGCAGTGCGAATCCCTGCAATGATGGTGGGCGCGGCCAGCGGCAGCTCCACCCGCAACAGGCTTTGCCGAGTCGACATGCCGACGCCTCGCGCCGCCTCACGCACCACCGGATCCACGCCCTGCAGGCCGACAATGGTGTTTCGCAGCACCGGCAGGACGCCATAGAGCGTCAGCGCGAAGAAGGCGGGCGCAAACCCGATCATCCCGCCCAGAAGCGGGACCATGAGCGCCAGAAGCGCGAGGGCGGGAATCGTCTGCATGACGCTGGCGACGCCCAGCGCAGGACGCGCGACGCCCGGATTGCGGGCCGCGAGGATGCCCAGAGGCAGAGAGATCGCCAGCGCCGCCAGAAGAGCCGCCACAGACAGACGCATATGCCCGCCCAGATACGCCGGCAGCGTCGCGATCAGATCCGGCAGCGCATCAAGCATCGCGTCCCGCCTCGGCCTTGAGGGCCTGCACCGCATCCGCCTCATGCAGCGGGCTTTCCAGCATCTGCCGCACAATGGGATGGGCGGGCGCGTTGAGCAGTGCTCTGGGCGTATCGTACTGGACGATCTCACCGGCATGCATCACGGCGATGCGATCCGCCATCAGCAAGGCCTCAGCCATGTCATGAGTGACCATGACGGCGGCGAATTCCATACGGTTCTTCAGGTCGAGAAAGTCAGCGCGCAACCCGTCCCGCGTAATCGGATCAAGCGCGCCGAAGGGTTCATCCATCAGCACCAGTCTGGAGCCCGCCGCCAGCGCGCGCGCCACGCCAACGCGCTGGCGCTGCCCGCCCGAAAGCTGATGAGGGCGGCGATCGCGGTGCTCGAGCGGATCAAGTCGCACCAGCTCGAGCATGTCATCGACGCGCGACGAGATGCGGTCCGCCTCCCAGCCCAGAAGCTGCGGCGTCACCGCCACATTTTCCGCGACGCTCAGATGCGGAAACAGGCCATCGCCCTGCATGACCCAGCCGATCCGACGGCGCAAGCTGACAGAATCAAGAACGGCCGCGTCCTCGGTTTCAATGAGGACGCGGCCGCCTGAAGGCTCCAGCAATCGGTTGATGCATTTGAGAGTCGTGGTCTTGCCGCAGCCGGATTCCCCGACCAGGGCGACGATCTCTCCGGCTTCGACCGCGAAACTGACATCGCGCACGGCCCTGAAGCCGTTGCGATAGGTCTTCTCAAGCTGGTCGACCGCGAGGATCACACGACATGCCTCTGTCAGCCCGGAGCTGATCAGATGCCTTCAAGGTCGATGTCGAGGATGACGATCTCGAAGGAGTAGGAGACTTCGCCTTCCTCGACGTTTTTCGACACCACGCCCAGAAGCTCTGAGTCGATGTAGATCTCCGCGCATTCATCGGCGCGCTGACGCAGACGCACGGCCAGCTTCGGATTCAGTTTGCTGCGCAGGAAGGTTTCGACTTTTTTCGCTTCAGCGGCAGTGAAAACGGGAGCGGCCACGGCTGTACCTCTTATCGGGATGGATCAACGAGTCAGGCGCACCCTAGCGTTCTTCCTGCGCAGGGCAACACAAAGGGCGCAGAGCTAGCTGTCCTCGCCATTGGAGGCGAAGGTCTGGTCCATGGTGCGGGAGGGTTCGGCGCACCGCCCGCCGACGGGCTTGGCCGGAACACCAGCCACCGTGCACCGCGACGGCACATCGGCCAGCACTACAGAGCCTGCTGCGATCCGCGCCTCGGCCCCGACGGTGATATTGCCCAGCACTTTCGCGCCCGCGCCGATCAGCACGCCATTACCGATCTTGGGATGACGGTCCCCGCCATCCGCGCCCGTACCGCCCAGGGTCACCTCATGCAGGATGGAGACATTGTCCCCCACGACCGCGGTCTCGCCAATCACCACGGAGGTGGCGTGGTCGATCATGATGCCCCGGCCCAGCTGGGCGGCAGGGTGAATGTCGACGCCAAAGCGTTCGGACATCCGGCTCTGCATGTGGAACGCCAGACTGTCGCGGCCGTCGCGCCACAGACGGTGGGCGATCCGGTAGCACAGCAAAGCGTGGAAGCCCTTGAAATAGAGGAAGGGCTGCAGCAAGGAGCGGCAGGCCGGATCCCGCTCATCCACCGCCAGCATGTCGGCGGCGGCCTGTTCGACGAGATCGCGATCGGATTCCAGCGCCGCCTTGGCGACATCATGGACCTGCAGGGCGTCGAGCTGGGAATCGCTCATCTTGGCGGCCACACGGTGCGCGAACGCCTCGGTCAGACCGTCATGACGCAGGATGGCCGCGTTCAGGAAGCTCGCCAGCATGGGCTCTTCGGCCGCCGCGGAGGCGGCGTCCAGACGCAGGCGGTTCCAGACGGATCCCGCAAGCGGCGGCGTTTCATCGAAGACCTGGGTTTGCGCGAGGGTCATCGGTGACTCCTGTGATGGTCGCAGATCGGGGGCGTCTCAGGCTTCATCAAGCCCTGACAGGATGGACCGGGACAGTCCGGGGTCAAGAGCGCCACGACGCGCTTGTTCAACCGCAGCCATCAGCATGATCATGGAAAACCCGTCCCGAATTGTACCCGAAATGGCCATCTCCAGCGCCTCGCGCAAGGGCAGACGCCGCATCTGCATGTCCGCTTCCGTCCCTTCCCGCTCCGGCGTCCCCTCACTGAGGCCCCAGGCGATGAAACTGTAGGCGCGCTCGCTGGTGATGGAGTTGGAGACGTCAAACTCTGACAGCGGGCGCCAATGGGCGGCTCTCAGGCCAGTCTCTTCCTCAAGCTCGCGCTTGGCGCTTTCAAGCGGCGCAACGCCTTCGGGACCGCCCCCCTCGGGCAATTCCCAGGACCAGGCATCCAGGGCGAAGCGATGCTGGCCGACCAGCACCGTATCGCCATTGTCATAAACCGGCAGCACGCCGATCGCCGCTTGCCGGGGCTCCATGACGCCGTAAAGGCCCGGCTGGCCGTCCGGACGCAGGACGTCGAACTCGCGCACGCGCATCCAGGGATTTTCATAGCCCAGACGCTCTGACAGGATCGTCCAGGGGCCTCGGCGCAACTGGGTCACAAAACAGGCTCCGGCTCGGAGGCGCCCGACGGGGCGCCCTGCGGGTTGGAACGTATCAGCAGCACGAATGCCGCCGGAGCGAAAATCAACGCCAGGATCGCCGAACCTGCAACGCCGCCGGCCACAGCGGAAGCAAAGGGCAGCCAGAAGGGGTCGCCCTCGATCAGAAGGGGCGCGAACCCGCCAATCGTGGTCAGCGTCGTCGCCAGTATATGTCGCGTCGCATCCATGACCGTGTCCCGGATGGCCGCAGCATCCCCGGACTGGGCTGCCGCACTGGCCTTGAGCGCGCTGAGCACGACGATCGAACCGTTGATCGCAAGCCCCACCAGTCCGAGCGCGCCGACAATCGCGTTGAACCCCAGGGGCGTGCCGAACATCCAGACCCCGAACAGAGCCAGACCGACCGACAGGAAGCCGATGACGAAGATCACCCCGGCATAGCGGAACGAGTTGAACGCCAGAACCACCGCAGCCACCATCAGGATCAGCAAGGGAGCGGCGGTGGACATGAGGTTCGCCATCGCCTCACCCTGATTTTCAGCTTCCCCCCCGATCTCCAGACGATAGCCGGGCGGCAGGATCAGGTTTTCCGCCTCGAAACGGTCCTGGAAGGCGGCCAGCGTCGTGGCCGGCAGGACGTAGGGCGACAAATAGCCATAAATGGCGTTGACCCGCTCAGCGTCCACGCGCGTGATGATGGATGTTTCCGGCGCCAGCCTGACCTGAGCGAATGTCCCCACGCCGAGCGGCGATGCGCCAGCCCCTGCCGGCAGGGGCGCCCCGCTGATGGAGTCCGGCGAGTCCCGGCGATTGTCAGGAGCCACAACCCGGACCGGCAATTCTTCCACGCCTTCGAGAACCGACCCGCCCTGCACGCCGTCCATGCCGGCGCGCAACCGACCGGCGATATCTGAAAGCCGCAAGCCTGCAAGGCCGGCTGAGACCTCATCCACATCCAGGCGCACGATCGGCTCGCCCAGGGCCAGCTCGGCCTGGGTGTAGGTGACCCCTGGCGTGCCGCCCAGAATGCGACGGATCTCCTCGCCCAACCTGTCGAGCACTTCAAGATCCGGTCCGATCACGCTGATCTCTATGGGCGCGGGGGCCGGCGGGCCCTGCTCGAAAGGCAGCGCCAGAAACTGGGCGGACGGGAACTGCTCGATGGCTTCGGCCTGGACGGCCTGGACGATGCGTCGACTGGCGGCGGAATCGGTCGCACGGACAAATCCTTGCGCGAAATTGGGACGCCCTTCATCGGCGCCAAACATATTGTAGTAGACGCGCGGGCTGGTTTCCCCGAGCACCCAGACGACCGTTTCAACACCGTCATGCGCGGTGATCATGTCCGTCGCGCGCTGAATTTCAGCGCGAGTGACATCCAGGGGCGATGACGGCGGCAGGGTGAGACGCACCTGGAACATGTCCCTTTCTGTTGGCGGAAAGAACTGTCCCGGCAAGGTCGAAGCCGCCGCAAACCCCGCGACCGGAACCAGCACCCCGAGCGCCAAGCCCAGCAGGGGCTGTGCGATCACAGCATCCAGAAGCCTGCGATAGAGCTTCGCCAGGACCGGAACGCGCAGGCCGTCGCGCCAGAACGGGGCGTCGCGCTCCCCGGCGCGGCCATCGTCAAACCAGGCCGCCATGGCGAGGATGACCGTGAAGGCCAGAATGAAGCTCGCGCTGACCGCGAAGATCACCGAAATGCCGATCATGGAGATGAATTCCCCGGCCGTGCCGGGCATCAGGGCGATCGGGCCAAAGGCAAAAATCGTCGTCAGAGTCGAGGCCAGCAGCGGCCCGAACAGGGTCTTCGCCGCCTTGTCGACGGCCAGCAGCCGCTCCAGACCTCTCGACCTGAGCAGCCTGTAGTCATCGACCACCACGATCGCGTTATCGATCAGAAGGCCGAGCGCAACGACCAGCCCGGTCACGGACATCTGGTGCAGCGGCTCGCCATAGACATTGATCAGGACCATCACGAGCAAAATGGTCAGCGGCAGGGCCGACCCCACGATCAGGGCGCTGCGCCAGCCCATGACCAGGAACAGGACGGCGAAGACGATCAGGGCGGAAAAGCCCAGATTCTGCGCCAGTCCGGCCAGGCGGTCGACGACATAGTCCGCCTGGGCCATGACGATCTCGACCTCGACGGCCGGATTGGCCGCCCTGAAGTCACGGACGACCCGCTGGGCGCGCGCATCCCACGCATCCACCTGCAATTCGGGCTGCAGATAGCCCGCCACCAGGATGGTGCGGCGATTGTCGATATAGGCTTCGCTGGCTGCAGGCTCACGCACCGTTCGCTCGACCCGCGCGATGTCGTCAATGCGCACGAAGCCGCTTGGACTTTGCGCCACCGGGACGTCCCGGATCCGGTCCAGCGAGTCAAAGGCGCCATCAACCTCGATATTGATATCAAGCGTCTCACCCGCCAGACGACCGGCCGGCAGCTTGGCGTCCGATCGGGACAGGAGGCCGGCCACTTCGACAGGGCCCAGGCCCAGCGCTGAAACAGCTTCCGGGTCCAGCGTGACGCGCACCTCTTCCTCCGGCGCGCCGAAAATCTGGGTCTCATCCGTCCCCGGAACGCTGCGGATTCTGTCTTCCAGATCCTCGGCCAGTCGGGACAAGGCCCCCTGCCCGGCTTCAGAGCCCTCGGGCCATCGCAGGGAGACCACCAGAGTGGCCGCGCCCATATACTGGCGCTCCACGCGCACCGGCAGAACGCCGTCCGGCAACAGGACTTCAACCGAAGAGACCTGGTCGCGCACCTTGGTCCAGGCCTGCTCGACCATGGCCGGGCTCAAGTCTTCGCGGATATTGACGCCGATCAGCGCCACATTGGCGCGTATGGTGGAATCCACCTCATCCAGCTCCACGAGCTCCATCAGCGCAGCCTCGATCGGCTCGACGATCAACGCTTCCATCCGCTCGGCGTCCGCCCCCGGAAAGCTGGCGACCACAACACCGAAGCGCTCTGTGAGCGATGGGTCCTCCTGACGGCCCAGGACGCCCAGCGCAGCCAGGCCGGACACAACCGACAGGAACAGCGCCAGAAGCGTCAGGCGCGGATAGCGAAAGAACAGCGTGGCCATCGATCAGTCCCCACGCGCCGGACGGACCTGTTGACCTGGCGCAACGCGGTGCACGCCGCCCGCCAGGATCATCTCGTCGGTTTGCACAGCGCCGCGCAGATAAACCCGGTCACGCTCAGTGTGCAGGATTTCGACAGGACGCGGCTCAAGGATGAAGGCCTCGCCGTCAGGAACCAGGGCGTATATGGACCAAAGCCCCCTGCGCCCTTCGCTGAGGGCGGCGACAGGGGCCCAGAAGCCGCGCTCTTCAAGCTGGTAAGGCAGAACAAGCCGGGCGGTTGAGCCTGCGGGCGTCTGCGCCCCTTCCGGCATGTCAAAAACCACACTGATGCTGCGGTCGCGCGCATCGATCACCCCCGTGGCTGCGCGCAATCTGACCAGGATCGTTTCGCCGGTCGCCAACTCGACCCGATACGCCGCGCCCGCATTCAGACGGGCCGCGTCATGCGCCGGCAGACCGGCCCGCACCTCAAGCACCCCCGCCTCGACAAGCGTCAGGACCGGCACGCCAGCCCCCACCGAGGCTCCGTCATCAAAATGCCGCGCCGTCACGATCCCGGCATACGGCGCCGTGAGGGCGGACAACTCGATCTGAACCGACAGGGCGGCTTCAACGGCGCTTGCCGCTTCGATACGCGCAGCGGCCGCTTCGGCGCGGGCGGACACTTCATCAAGAACCTGTTCGGACACATGACCTTGCGCCACGAGCCGCCTTTGCCGGTCCAGGGTCACGCTGGCGAGACGGGCCTCGGCACGGGCTGCAGCGACATCCGCTTGCGCCGCCTGGCGTTGCGCCTCGAGTGCGCGGGTATCCAGCGAGGCCAGTATCTGGCCCTCTTCGACCGGATCTCCGACATCCACATTCAAATGTCTGATCTGGCCGCCTTGCGGAAAGCCGAGCGCACTCTCGCGCCGGGCTGTGATCAGGGCCGGAAATCGTGACTCCGCCTCGGCCGCCTCGGTATAGAGAACCGACATCACCGGCACGGGTGTGGCCGTTGCAACCTGCTGGGTCTGCGTATTTGCGCTGGCGCTTCTGAATGTGCTGACGCTGATGACAATCACCACCAGCATGACCGCACAGGCGGCGACGCTGAGCGCGAACGTCCCACGCGAACGCTGAAAGGAAGGCATGGGATGTCCTTTTCTCGTCTGGAGCTGACTGAGAATATAACACGAAAACGCAGTTTGAAAAGTGAACAGTGTTCACAATCCACGCAGTCTAATCGCCTGACAAATCAGGCCTTGCTCAGAAGGTCTCGCCCTCATCGAGACGGGAGAGCAATTTGCGTGTCCCGAGCCCTCGAAGCACCGCCTCGGAATGAAAGGCGATAAGCCGGTCCAGCTCTGAGCGGACTTCCGCTTCATCAGGATCCCTGAACGCTTCAGGGTCCAGGCTCAACCCAGGCAGGCCGCACGGGAAATTGGGAATGGTGACGGCCAGCAAGGTCAGGCCGTGTGACGCCGCCCAGACAGACTTCGCCGCAAGCTCGATATCCATTTTGCGAAACCAGCCTTCATCCATGCTGAACTGGATCATCTGGTGAAGGTGACCCGCGGCGGCGAATGCATAGGTTTCTTCCTCGGGATCCTTTTCGTCAGGAAAGGCCGAGAATGCCAGCTTGTAATGTCCCGGCTGCTCCAGTCCGGTCTCGACATAGGCCCGCATGCAGGGCGTGCAGAGCAAGGGGCCATCCTTGATGTTATCGGTGACCGCCTTCATCCGGTCATGCAGGCGTTCAAAGAAGCTCTCGCGGATCTCGCGGAACAAGGCTTCCTTGGAATCAAAATACTTGTAGAGCGCGGCCGGAGAGTAATCGATGCGCTCTGCGATGCGACGCATGGACAGACCGGCTTCGCCTTCCTCGGTGAAGATCTCTTCGGCGGCGTGGATGATCGCATCGCGCACTTTGCGACGGCGGCGTTCCGCCGGGCTGAGCGCGTCTTCACTGACTGCGGTGATGGTCACTTCCCCAACTTCCCCGGATCTGTCGCCTGGCCTGCGTCTGACAGGTCCTGACTTGATCGCGACATGCTAACCTACAACGTATAGCGACGTTTCACGCATACGGTCAAAACACCGCTTCGAATCCAAAGGCAGATCATGGCCTCCTTCACCGCACCAACCTTCCCCCATCCCGGCGATTCGATCACCCTGTCCGGCGCCAGCCCCGAGACCCTGGCGCTTCTGGCGCAGCGGCGCTCGACCCTGGCCAAGGATATGGGTGAGCCCGGCCCGAGCGCCGAACAGCTCGACACGCTGCTCAAGATCGGCGCCCGCACGCCGGATCACGGCAAGCTGTTTCCCTGGCGCTTCATCGTGTTCGAGGGCGAGGCGCGGGCGAAGTTCGGGGAACGTCTGGAAGCGCGCTTCCGCGACATCGAACCGGATGCGCCGGCGGAACGCTTTGAACTGGAACGCTCACGCTTTCTGCGCGCGCCCGTGGTGATCGCCGTGGTTTCCGATACGGACGAGACTCACAAGGTGCCTGAATGGGAGCAGATCCTGTCCGCCGGCGCCGTGTGCCAGAATCTTCTGATCGCGGCGGCGGCCCTGGGCTTTGGCGCGCAATGGCTGACCGAATGGTACGCCTTTGACAAGCGCATGAAGAGCGCCCTCGGCCTGCAACCCGGAGAACGCGTGGCGGGTTTCATCTATGTCGGCACGCCGCAAGTCCCGGCCCAGGAACGCCCCCGCAAGGACCCGCGAGTGACGCGCTGGGAGGAATAGCCCCCTAAAGCTCCAGCACCCGCGCGCCGTCTTCCTCGCCGACGATCACGGCGCGGGCGAGGTTGATGAAAAGGCCATGTTCGACCACGCCGGGGATGGCGTTCAGGCGCGCAGCGACCTGCTCGGGGTCTTCAAGCGCGGTGCAGGCGCAATCGAGAATGTAATTGCCGCCATCGGTCAGATAGGGATCATTGCCGTCGCCGCGGCAGCGCAGCTTCACGTCCGGGCGCACCACGCCAGAGGCAGTGAGCGCGTCATAGACCTTCTTGGCGGTGATGGTGAAACCGAACGGATCCACCTCGACCGGCAGGGCGAAGGCGCCCAGGGTTTCCACCAGCTTGGTTTCATCGACCACCACGACCATGAGGTCAGACGCGTGGGCGATGATCTTCTCTCGCAGCAGGCAACCGCCTCCGCCCTTGATCAGCCGGAAACGGCCATCGACCTCGTCGGCGCCATCAATGGTGACGTCGATCTTGTCGGCCTGATCCACTTCCAGAAGCGGTACGCCGGCTTCCCGCGCGACCCTGGCGGTATTCTCCGAAGTGGGCACGCCCTTGACGTTCTTCAGCGATCCGCTTTCGAGCGCCGCGCCCAGAAGACGGACAAAGATGTCCGCCGTGGAGCCCGAGCCCAGGCCCAGCGTCATGCCGTCCTCGACGAACTCCAGAGCCGCCTCGGCGGCGCGTGTCTTCTGCTCGACTGCGCTCATTGATCCACTCCCGCCAGAAGCACGAATTTGAGTTCGGTGAATTCCTCGACGCCCCATTTGCCGCCTTCACGGCCAATGCCGGATTCCTTGACGCCGCCGAACGGGGTGGCGGGCGAGCCGACCATCGGGGCGTTGACCCCGATCATGCCGAAATCAAGCGCTTCGGAGATGCGGTGCACCCGGCCCACATCGCGCGTGTAGACATAGGCGGCGAGCCCATAGGGTGTGGAATTCGCGAGCTCGATCATCTCCGCTTCGGTCTCCACGCGATAGACCGCGCAAACCGGGCCGAAGATCTCAAAGCACGCGAGCTCCAACTCGTAATCCGTCCCGCCCTCGATCAGGGTCGGGGCGTAGAAAGACCCGCCCAGCTCATCGGCCAGGGACTTGCCGCCTGTATGGATGGTCGCGCCGCGTTCGCGGGCATTCTGAACGAGCTTGTCGACGCGTGAGACCGCCTCGTCATGGATCAGCGGGCCCACGGTGACGCCTTCGGTCAGACCATCGCCCACCTTGATCGCCGCAATGCGCTCCTTGAGCGCGGCGATCAGCTTGTCGGCGATGGGGGCGTGGGCGATGATCCGGTTGGCCGACACGCAAGTCTGGCCCGAGGCGCGGAATTTCGACGCGATCACGCCGTCCGCCGCTTTCTCGATGTCCGCATCATCCATGATCAGGAAGGGCGCATTGCCCCCCAGCTCCAGCGCCACGCGCTTCACGGTGCTCGAGGCCTGCTTCATCAGCAGCTTGCCCACAGGCGTGGAGCCAGTGAAGCCCACCATGCGCACCTTGTCGGACTGGGTGAAGACATCGCCAATGGCCGGCGCATCGCCGGTGATGACGTTGAAGACGCCATCGGGGAAGCCCGCGCGCTTGGCCAGCTCCGCCAGAGCCAGCGCCGATAGCGGGGTTTCCGGCGCCGGTTTCACCACCACGGTGCAGCCCGCCGCCAGCGCCGGGGCGCATTTGCGGGTGATCATGGCGGAGGGGAAGTTCCACGGCGTGATGCAGGCGACGACCCCGATCGGCTGATGGATTGTCCAGCCGCGCGAGCCAGGGAACGGAGTCTGGATGGTCTCGCCATGGATGCGCTTGGCTTCTTCCGCCGACCACTCGACAAAGCCCGCGCCATAGACGACCTCGCCCCGCGCTTCGGGGAAAGGCTTGCCCATTTCAGCGGTGATGAGATGACCCAGATCGTCGGCATGCTCGAGGATCAAGTCATGCCATTTCTTCACCAGCTGGGCGCGTTCGAAGACCGGCGTGTTCTTCCACGTCTTGAAGGCCTCGGCGGCGGCGTCAATGGCGTCCTCGGCGCCCTTTGCGCCCACATCCGTCATCTGCGCCAGCACGGCGCGATTGGTGGGGCTCGTCACCTCGATCCAGGGCTTGCCCGCAACCCAGGCGCCGTTAATGAAGGACTGGGTCTGATACAGCGCCTTGTCCTTGAGGCGGTCCAGCAGTTCGGTCATGGCTATCCCTTCGTCGTCTTGTTCTTCTTGGCGGACATGGCCCGGCGGAAACGCGCCGCCCAGCCGTCCTTGTTCGTCTGCTTGGCGCGTGACACGGCCAGAGCATCTGCGGGCACGTTCTCGGTGATCACGCTGCCCGATCCGGTCATCGCGCCGTCGCCAATGGTGACGGGGGCCACCAGCGCGGAATTCGAGCCGATGAAGGCGCCCTCGCCGATCACCGTCTGGTATTTGAGAAAGCCGTCATAATTGCAGGTGATGGTTCCCGCTCCGATATTGGCGTTCGCGCCCACCGTCGCGTCCCCGATATAGGAAAGGTGGTTCGCTTTCGCGCCCTCCCCCATCACCGCTTTTTTCACTTCCACGAAATTGCCCACCTTGGCGCCGGTCTTCAGCACCGCACCGGGGCGCAAGCGGGCATAGGGGCCGACCTCGCAGCCGCCAGCCACGTCAGCGCCTTCCAGATGGGAATGGGCGCGAATGCGGGCGCCGGTGCGGATCACAACACCCGGTCCGAACACCACATGGGGTTCGACCACCACGTCATTCTCGATCATGGTGTCATGGCTGAAATAGACGGTTTCGGGCGCGATCAGCGTCACTCCGTCCACCATGGCCTGATGTCGCGCGCGTTGCTGGAAGGCATGTTCGGCGGCGGCGAGATCGACGCGGGAATTGACGCCCAGCACCTCGTCTGCACTGGCCTTCACCGCCTTTGCCGGCAGGTCGCGACCGCGCGCCAGCCCCACAAGGTCGGTCAGATAGTATTCGCCGCTGGCATTCTCGTTCGTCACCTCGCCCAGAAGCTCGAACATCAGCCCGGACGGCATGGCGAGGACGCCGGAA
Organism: Oceanicaulis sp. UBA6590; assembly: GCF_002433705.1. NCBI lineage: Bacteria > Pseudomonadati > Pseudomonadota > Alphaproteobacteria > Maricaulales > Maricaulaceae > Oceanicaulis > Oceanicaulis sp. UBA6590. Next base: position 145,684 of record NZ_DJIQ01000006.1, on the reverse strand, counting down.
TTGCACAGCCCCACCATCAATTGCTCGGGACTGGCGTCCTTGGCCTCAACGATCGCGTCGAGCCCGCCTGAGGCGTTCTCGATCAGACGGCCATAGCCGCCCGGCTCTTTCGGTTCAAAGCCCAGCACGGAGACGGCGGCGCCTGCGTCGAGCGCCGCGAAGACCTGTTCCACGGTTTCAGCCGTAATCAGCGGCGTGTCGGCATAGAGCACGATCACATCGCCGTCGAAATCCTTGAGCGCGTCCTGCGCCTGCTGCACGGCGTGGCCGGTGCCCTGGGGCGGGTCCTGCAAGGCTGTCAACGCGCCCGCGGCTTCCGCCTTGTCCTTCACCTCGGGCGCATGGGCGCCCCAGACCACGACCTTGCGCTCGGCCTGCACCGCATCCGCCAGCGCCAGGGACCAGTCGAGCATGGAGCGACCGCCAATGGGGTGCAGCGGCTTGGCGAGGTCCGATTTCATGCGTTTGCCATGACCGGCGGCGAGAATGACGGCGGCGCGGGGACGTGAGGACATGAGCCAGGCTCCCAGAAAACGTCAGGCCCGTGAGGTGAGGAATCTCAGGCGCTTTTGATGCTTCAGCGCTATAGCCTATCAAGACCCGGGACGCGACCACGCAGGCGCGTCACAAACGCTGACGTCTTTGAAACCCAATGTGAGGGCCCATGCTCACTTCTCTGTCCGGCGCGCGCATCGCCTTTGATCTCGACGGCACGCTGGTGGATACCGCCCCTGACCTGGTGCGCGCATTGAATGAAGCGGTGGTTCCTCTGGGCTTTGAGCCCGTGCCGCTGGAGGATGTGCGCGCCATGGTCGGCCGCGGCGCAAGGGCGCTGATCGAACGCGCATTCGAACGCGAAGGCCGCCCGGCGCCGGACGCCGACCTCGTGACCGAGCGACTCACAGTGTTCCTGGAGGCCTATGGCGCGGACATCGCCCGCCATTCACGCCCGTTCGAGGGTGTCGAAGCGACGCTCGATTCGCTGGCCGAGGCCGGCGCGCGCCTTTCGGTCTGCACCAACAAGCCGACCCAGCTGGCGATTCCGCTACTGGATGCTCTGAACATGCGTGATCGATTCGAGCGGGTCATTGGCCCTGAGGACGCCCCGGCGAAGAAGCCGGACCCGGCGCATCTTCTGGTCGCGGTTGGGGGCGATCCGATTGATCACGCCTGCGTCCTGGTGGGCGATTCCGAACCCGATGCGCTGGCGGCGAAAGCGGCAGGCGCAGGATCTGTGATCTTTCTGGGCGGTTATAGCGAAAAGCCGGCCCGCACTCTGGGTGCGGACCGGCTTTTTGAAGCGTATGGCGCTTTGCCCGGCTTGCTCGCCGAGCTCATCGACACACGGAAAGGCGCTTAGGCGCTGCGACGATCGGAAGAGCGATCATTCGCCGGGCGCGGCATGCCGTTGACCATGTTCGAGCGCACGTCGGTGCGGGCCGAACGCATGGCGGGCATGAAGCCGGCTTCGGTCAGTTCGATGTTCACGTCGTAGCCGCGCTCTTTCCAGTACGCCTCGATGCGTTCTTTCAGACGGAGCGCGCCTTCACGGGTGCAGAAGTCATTGGTGGCCATGGGGAGAAACCTCCTTCAAACACGCGCAGCAGCTCGCGTGCGTAGGGTTCGTTATCATTTGGAATTCTTAGCCGCAGACCGAAACAGCCCGGCGGCGAGACGCGGGTCTATAAGTGATATTTGTTCTTGACGAAAGTATGACGGGCCATTTTTTCGAAAAAAAATTATGCAACCGAGGAAAATTCGTAACTTAGCGATGCCTGTGCTGCAACCGATCTGCGTTTCATGGCTCCGGACCGCTTGACCGTCCCCGGTCGTCGGCATAAAACCCGCGCCTCTTGAGGGCGATTAGCTCAGCGGTAGAGCACTTCGTTCACACCGAAGGGGTCACAAGTTCGATCCTTGTATCGCCCACCAGTATGCCTGAAGTGGCGCGAACCCCGGCTCGATCGAGCCGGGGTTTTTGCTGTCCGGCTCAACCCCGCACCGGGAAGGCGCGCCGGCTTGCGAAAACGATGATCGCCAACGCCAGAACGCCGATATCCGCGAGCGGGGACGCCCACCAGATGGCGTCGGATCCAAGGCCAAGCCCCAGTCCGATCACAAGCGGAATGAACAGCAGGTACGGCTTGGCCAGCCCCAGGATCGCCGCCCGTACGGCGTCACCCTGAGCCTGAAAGTACAGGCCCAGCAAGAACAGGGGCGCGCCCAGCGCAAACAGGGCCATCAGGCGACGCAAGATGAAAGCGATCTGCGGCGCCAGGCCCTCCCCGCTCACAAAGAAGCCGCCGATCTGGGGCGCGAACAGCAGCACGCTCCCTTCCACCACGACGCCATAGCAAAGCGCGGTCAGAAGCGCGAAACGCAGCGAGTCGCGCACCCGACCTGTCAGCCCGGCGCCATGATTGATCCCGGTAACGGTCTGAAGGGCCTGGGACAAACCGATCACGGGAAGGATGGCGAAGGTCATCACCCGTGTCGCCACGCCATAGGCCGCGACAATACCCTGATAGTCCTCGGCCTTGCTCAGCTGCAGCACGCTGAGCACCGTCAGGGATCCAAGCGCCACGCCGAACAGGCCCAGGGCGGGCGGCGCCCCGAGCGCGAGAATGTGCGCCCACCCCTTTCGGGTCCGGAACCAGCCGCTGAACGAGGCTGACATCAAGAGCGGATGCCGCGCGCGCCAGAACAGGATGATGACCACGGACACGCCCTGCGCCAGCACCGTCCCGATGGCGGCGCCCGCCGCGCCCATCTGGAGGGCGATGATCAACACGGCGTTGAAAGCGATATTGGCGAGCGTCACGCCCAGACCGGCCAGCGCCATGAAACCGGCCTGCCCCTCATTGCGCAGACCATCCGCCTGAACCGACAGGATCAGCGCGATCGGCGCCCCCCAGATCAGAACGCCGATATAGCGCGCGGCCTCAGCAGCGAGCGCTTCATCCCCCAGTGACAACCGGGTCAGAACCGGGCCGCCCAGGAGGACGTAGAGCAGGACCAGCACCAGGCTGATCGCCAGAGACAGGGCATGAGCGGAGGCGAAGACGCTTTCCGCCCCGGACCGATCTCCCTGCCCCAGGGCGCGAGCCAGAAGACTGGACATGCCGGACGCCACCAGCATGCCCAGGGCGCTGAGCAACATGAAAATGGGAAAGCTGACGGTGACGGCCGCCAGCGCCTGTTCACCGGAAAAGACGCCCAGAAACCAGGCGTCGGTCACGTTCAGAAGACCGCTCATCACCATCAGGATGATGATCGGCAAAGCTGTTTTCACATAAAGGGATGGAAGGCCGCCTGTCAGAAAGGCGGCGTGCGGGTGATCCGTCGACACGAGCAATACTCCTCAAGCCCGGTCTCACATTTCAAATGGGGCCCGAATTGCCATTTCGCGAGACGGCGAAAGAAAGCAGCGTGGTGCGACAGAAGGCAGACTTCACCGGACGCGGGTCGCGTCGCTCGGGCGGCGGGCGTCTGCAGCCGGAGCCTTGATTAGAACCCGGTCCTCAGGGCGTCAATGCCCAACAAAATTCCGTGCGGCTGGCCGTCGCACTTGCGAGACGTTCTCAGAAATGGCAGTGAGTACCTCCCCCGGACCGGATGGACGCCTATATCGTCCGTCTGCAGCAAAAGGACACGCCATGACATTCGCCACCGCCTGCAAGAGTCTTCTGGTTGGACTGGTCAGCTTCAGCGCGCTGAGCGCGTGCAGCCCGTCCGGATCGTCGTCTGGCGAAGGCGTGGTCAATGTCTATACGGCGCGTCATTACGCGTCAGATGATGCGCTTTATGAAGCCTTCACCGAACACACCGGGATCGAGGTCAATGTCATCGAGGCGCCGGGCGACCTTCTGATCGAGCGCGTGCGTGCGGATGGCGATCGCTCCCAGGCCGATGTGGTGATCACCGTGGACGCCGGCCGTCTTTGGCGCGCGGACGAGGCGGGCCTGTTCCAGCCGGCGCCCGAGCTCGAAGGCGTACTCGCGAATGTTCCCGCCAATCTGCGCCAGCCTGATGGCGACTGGTTCGGTTTCTCCAAGCGCGTGCGCGTCATCGCCTACGCCAAGGATCGCGTGGACCCGTCCGAGATCAGCAGCTTCGAGGATCTGACCGATCCGCAATGGCGGGGCCGGATCTGCGTGCGTTCGTCCAATAATGTGTACAACCAGTCCCTGCTGGCCGCGATGGTCGCCCAGGACGGCGCCGAGGCGGCGGAAGCCTGGGCCCGGGGCATTGTCGAGAACATGGCGCGTCCGCCCCAGGGCGGCGACACCGACCAGATCCGCGCCGTCGCCGCGCGCGAATGCGATGTCGCCATCATCAACCATTATTATCTCGCCCGTTTCATGCGCTCTGAAAATCCGGGGGATCATGAAATCGGCGAGGAGATCGGCGTGATATTCGCCGATCTCGGAGATGGCGGCGCGCATGTGAATGTCTCCGGCGCCGGTCTCGCCGCCAATGCGCCGAACCGCGAGAACGCCATCGAATTCCTGGAGTTCCTGCTGAGCGACGACTCCCAGCGCATCTTCGCCGAGCTGACCAACGAGTATCCGGTCATCCCGTCCGCCGCCTATGACAATGATGTGCTGGACGCGTTTGGCGATTTCTCGTCCGATGACGTCAATGTGGACGAGCTCGGCGCCAATGCGGGCGAAGCCCAGCGCATCTTCGACCGCGTCGGCTGGCCGTGATCGCAGGACGCGCCCAGTTCAATCCGGTCAGGCCCGCTCTCGTCGCCGCTCTGATCTGCGCCGCACCGCTCCTGGCGGTTGCGGCGCTTGGCGTTTTCGGGCCCTGGACCGATTACATGGCGCATATCGCCCGCACCCGCCTTCCCGCCTATCTGGGCCATACGGCAATGGTGACGGGCGTGGCGGCGGTCAGCGCCGGGCTGATCGGCGTGCCTCTGGCCTGGCTCGTGGCGCGCTACCGCTTTTTCGCCCGCTCGGTCTTTGAATGGCTGCTGGCCCTGCCGCTGGCCGCGCCCGCCTACGCCTCCGCCTATGGCTGGTACGACCTGACCCAGCCGGGCGGCCCCGCCGATCTCCTGCCCACCGTCCGCGGGCCCATCGGGGCCGGGCTGATCTTCGGCTTTGCGCTTTATCCCTATGTCTATCTGCTCGCGCGCGAGGCCTTCGCGGGTCAGTCCGCGGACGCCTATGAAGCCGCTCGCACGCTGGGCGCCAGGCCGCGCAGCGCTTTCCTGCGCGCCGCCATTCCCATGGCTCGCCCTGCGATCGCCGCCGGGCTGGCGCTGGTGGTGATGGAAAGTCTCGCCGATTACGGCGCCGTGGTGCATCTGGGGGCGCCCACATTGTCCGTGGGTCTGATCCGCGCCTGGGCGGGCGAAGGCGCCATCGCCGATGCGGCGCGTCTCGCCCTGATCCTTGTCATGATCGCCTTCGTCCTGTTCGCGCTGGAGCGCAGCCAGCGCCAGCGCGCCCGCCAGACCAGCGCATCCGGGCGCCGCCGCCCGCCGCGGCGGGTCGATCTCGATCCGGTGCGCGGCGCTGTCGCCGCCCTTCTCTGTCTCAGCCCGGTGCTGATCGGTCTTGTGATCCCGCTGGGCCGACTGACCTATCTGGCTTTCCACGCCCCCATGGCGCGTGACCTGTTTCAAGCCGCCAGCCATTCGCTGACCCTCGCAATCCTGTCCGGCCTCGCCGCCGCCGCGATCGGTCTGTTTTGCGCCTATGCGCTGCGCAGCAAGAAACCTGTCGCTGTCGCCGCCGCCCGCCTCGCCGGCCTGGGATACGCTGTGCCGGGGTCCGTCGCGGCTCTTGGCGTGCTGGTGCTCCTGGGCGGGCTGCAATCGGGTCTTGATGACGCGTGGACCCGCCTGACGGGCGTTCAGTTCCCGCTCTTGCTGTCAGGCGGCGTTCTGGCGCTGATCTTCGCCTATCAGTCGCGCTTCGCCGCGGCGGCCATCGGCCCGTCCGAAAGCGCCTTGCAACGCGTCACCCCCACGCTCGACATGGCCGCCCGCACGCTGGGCGCCGGGCCGGGTGAGACCGCCTGGCGGGTGCACCGCCCCATGGTGATGTCGGGTTCGCTTCTGGCGGCGCTTCTGGTGTTCGTGGAGGTGCTCAAGGAATTGCCGGCCACCATGATCCTGCGCCCGTTCAACTATGACACGTTGGCGGTGATCGCGAACAATTACGCCTCTGATGAAAGATTGGGCGAAGCCGCCCTGCCTGCGTTATTGATCACGCTGGTCGCCCTGCCGCCCATGATCTGGATCGCCCGACGGATCACCCGGCAGGAAGACGCGAAATGACTGGAACGCCTGCACGATGACTGCCGTCAAACTCGATGATCGCCTGCTGGAAGTCTCCGGCGCCGTGGTGCGCTTCGCCCCGGAGCGGCCGGCCGTGGACGGCGTCGAGCTGACCCTGACCTGCGGGCGCGTGACAGCGCTTCTGGGACCATCGGGGTCGGGCAAGTCCACGCTCCTGCGCGCCATCGCCGGGCTGGAGCCGCTGGATGCGGGCGAAATCCGGTTCGAGAACCATTTGTGGAGCGCCAAGGGCCTGCACAAACCGCCAGAGGATCGCCGCTGCGGCGTGGTGTTTCAGGATTACGCCCTCTTCCCGCACCTGACAGCGCTGGACAATGTCGCTTTTGGCCTGCGTGAGGGCCCCAAGGCCAGCCGTCGCGAGACAGCGCTCAGGCGACTGGAAGCAGTGGAGCTGGCGCATCGCGCCAAGGCCTATCCGCATGAGCTCTCGGGCGGTGAACAGCAACGCGTGGCGCTCGCGCGCGCGCTGGCGATCAAACCCGACGTGATGCTGCTGGACGAGCCCTTTTCCGGCCTCGACCGCCGCCTGCGCTCCGAACTGCGCGGCGCCACCGCCGACGCCCTGCGCCAGTCCGAGGCCGCAACCCTGATCGTCACCCATGACGCCGAGGAAGCGCTGGAACTTGCTGATTCCATCGCCCTGATGAATGAGGGCCGGATCATCCAGACCGGCGCGCCCGATACGCTCTACATGAAGCCCGCCTCGCTGACCGCCGCCCGGCTTCTGGGCGATGTGGACGTGTTCGAGGCCGAGGTCCGCGACGGCATCGCCAACACGGTTCTGGGCGCCTATTCCGCCACGGGTTTCACCAATGGCGACAAGGTCTTGCTTCTGGTCCGCCCCGAAGGCGTGAAACTGGAGCGCGCGGACGCCGAAGGCGCCCTCGCCCGCATCATCGCGCGTCGGGTCAGCTCGGGCTATGCGCGCCTGACCTGCCGGCTCGAGACCGGCCAGACGCTGGAGGCCCGCGCCAGCCTGAAGGAGAACCACCGCGTCGGCGACGCGGTGCGGCTCGGCGTCGAGCCGGCCTTCGCCCATCTCGTCAGCGCCTAGTCAGCGTCAGCGTGCTGTCGAGCGTAAGTGCGTCCAGAAACCGCTCATCATGACTGACCGCCAGGAGAGCGCCTGAAAAGACGGACAGCGCCTGTTCCAGCGCCTCGACGGCCTCGATATCAAGATGATTGGTGGGTTCATCAAGCAGGATCAGCTCGGGGGGCTCACCGCCCAGAACGCCCGCAAGCCCGGCGCGCAGACGCTCGCCGCCGCTCAGGCTCGCCACGGACTTCTCCGCATCGGTATTGCGCAGATCGAACTGAGCGAGCGCTGCATAGGCGGCATTGCGCGACAGGGACCGATTGCGGGCCCTCAAGGCGTCCACCACGCTCAGGACCGGATCAAGATCACTGACGGTCTGATCCAGTCTTGCGATGCGGCCTGATGTGCGGCGGATCTCCCCCCGACCGGGCGCCAGCACGCCCTCGGCCAGTTTCAATACGGTCGTCTTGCCCGCGCCATTCGGACCGGTGATCGCCATGCGCGCCCCGCCTGACAGGGCAAAGCTGAGATCCTGGATCACGGGAGCGGCGTCATACCCGAAGCATACAGCCTCGAACGCCAGCACGGTGCGCCCCTGCGGACTATCGGCGGCGACGGCCTTGATGGACAGTTTCGGCCCCTTGTGCAGCTGGCCCCGCGCTGTGTCCAACCGCGCCTCCGCCTCGCCGACGCGTTTCTGGCTGAGCCCCGCCAGACGCCCAGCGGTCGCCTCGCTACGGTTCTTCATGGCGTCGAGCAACACCTTGGGCTGACTGCCGTCGGCGCGCTGCGCCTTGCCCGAACGCGCCCGGCGCTGAAGCCGGGCCTCGGCCTCCTTCGCAGCGCGTTTGACCTGCCGGGCTTCGGCGTCCAGCCGGTCATGCTCGGCCTGCGCTCGCTCCCGCGCCGCATCGCGTTGCGCCGCATACTCGGACCAGCCGCCCCCAAACACGGCCCAGCCGGGGCTTTCAAGCGCCACAATCCGGTCCATATGCTCCAGAAGCGCGCGGTCATGGCTGACGATGACCAGACCGCCCGGCCAGTCTGACAGCATCTGCTGCACGGCCTTGCGACCGTCTGCGTCGAGATTGTTGGTGGGTTCATCCATCAACAGGATGTCCGGCGCCGCGATCCAGGCCCGCGCGAGCGCCAGCCGGGCGCGCTGCCCGCCCGACAGGGCTGACACAGGACGATCAAGAGGCATGCCGCCAAGCCCGACCCGGTTCAGCGCCGCCTCCACACGGGCCTCCAGCGTCCAGTCCGCCGCCTCGAAATCGGCTGCGTCGCCCAGACCCTCCGTGATGCGTTTGAGACAGGCGAGCGCTGCGCCGACCCCCAGTCCGACGGCGAGGTCACCCTTCGCATCCGGACCCGATTGTTCAAGCCAGCCCAGACGTCCGTGCATCGAGATCGAGCCGGAGCTGGGCGCGACACCCCCCGCCAGCGCCTTGAGCAGCGTGGACTTGCCCGCCCCGTTGGGGCCGACGATTCCGGTCACCTCAGTGCTGAAGCTGAGGGTGAACCCCTCCAGCAGACAGGTGTGGTCAGGCGTATGTAGTGAAAGAGAATTGGCAGACAGACAGGCGGACATGACGGACTCCAGACAGGGTTGCGCGAGGGGCGGAACGGGTCTGGAGCTTCATGGGCCTCATGTCCTTCAATGCGAAACGGCGGCCTGAGTACAGGCCGCCGCTTTGATGTGCAAGTTCAATTCAGGCCGGAAAGCGGGCTTATTCCGCCGCCAGGGCCTTCTGTTCGGCTGCATCGGCGAGGCGCTGACGCGCAATCTCGTCGGCGACGATATTGGACGGACGGTTCTCGCGAGCCGCGGTGTCCATGATCTCGCCCAGCGTGGCTTTCAGGGTGTGCAGCTTGCCTTCCACCCATTTGGCGTCAAAGCGGGGATCGATCTCGCCCATGACGTTGATGATGCCGCCGGCGTTGATGACGTAATCGGGCGCATACAGGATGCCGCGCTTGACGAGCTCGGCGCCCATGTCGCGGGTTTCCAGCTGGTTGTTGGCCGCGCCGGCCACCACTTTGACCTTCAGGCGATCAATGGTGTTCGGGTTAATGATCGCGCCCAGCGCACACGGGGTGAAGATGTCCGCATCCACGTCGTAGATAGCGTTCGGGTCTTCGACCACTTTCGCGCCGGTTTCCTTGGCGATGGCCTTCAGCTCGGCCTCACGGATATCGGCGAGATGCAGTTCGGCGCCGGCTTCGGCGAGGTGACGCACCAGATAGGCGCCCACATGGCCGGTCGCGCCCTGAACAGCGATCTTCACGCCCTTGAGGTCTTCAGAGCCGAGACCGCGGGCAGCCGCGGCCTGAATGCCCATGAACACGCCCTTGGCGGTCACCGGAGACGGGTCGCCCGTGCCGTCAGGCAGACCCACGACATGACGGGTGGTGCGGCGCGCCGCGACCATGTCATCGGGAGAGACGCCCACATCTTCTGCGGAGATGTACTGGCCATTGAGGCTTTCCAGCGCACGACCGAAGGCTTCAAACAGGGCCTGACGGTCGAAATCGCCCTCGGGCTTCATGATCACGGATTTGCCGCCGCCAATGGGCAGGTCCGCCATGATGTTCTTGTAGCTCATGCCCTGGGACAGACGCAGCACGTCGGTCACAGCCTCGGCAGAGGACGGATAGGACCACATGCGGCAGCCGCCAACGGCCGGGCCGCGCGCGGTGGAGTGCACCGCCAGGATGGCTTTGAGCCCCGTCGCCGGATCGGTGGCGAAGAGAACTTTTTCGTGGTTATCGAACGCGGTATGCTCGAACAGGCTCATGAGCGGGGAGTCCTTCCTGTCGCGAAACGAAAATGGGACGCTGGAAGGCCGGAGCCGCTTCATCGGCGGTCACGATCAGCCTTGGGCCAGCGCGTGCGCCGTCTCGATACCTTTTGCGACAAGTCCACGCAAGTGCCCGTTTTACTTGGGTAAATGTACGGTCAATTTAGACTGTTCAACATTTCGCGGACGCGAGCTTTCAGCTCGGGCAAAACTTCTTGCTCAAACCAAGGGTTACGCTTCAGCCAGCCGGTGTTTCGCCAGCTCGGATGCGGCAGCGCAACATAATCTGGCAAGTGCAGTCGCCACTGCTTTACGGTCTCGGTCAGGGTCTTCGCGGCTCGAGTCCCGAGATGCCAGCGCTGTGCATGGGCGCCCACCAGCAAGGTCAGCCCCACATTCGGCAAGGCCCTGCTCGCCCGGCCCTGCCAGAGCGGCGCGCATTCGCGCCGGGGCGGCTTGTCGCCCCCCTTCGCATCAAGGCCCGGAAAGCAGAACCCCATGGGCGTGATGGCTATGGCGCGTTCGTCATAGAACGCGTCTTCGCTCACCCCCATCCAGTCCCTGAGGCGGTCGCCGCTGGGGTCTGTGAAAGGCTTGCCGCTGGCCTGGACGCGCGTGCCGGGCGCCTGGCCGATAATGCGGATACGGGCGCTCGCCTCGCCCCGCACCACGGGTCGCACGGGATGGCCAAGATGGGGCTGGCAGACCCGGCAGGCGCGGATCTCACGCTTGAGCTGATCGAAAGACTCAGCCATCGCCTTCGGGCGCAGACGCCTCCGGCGCCTTGGCGAGGCGATAGACGCCCTTGAAGTTTTCAGGGTCCACCGGCTTGCCCTTGCGCAGGATCACGATCTTGCCCTGGCGGGCCAGATGGATCGCCGCGTTGCGCACATGGCGCATGCGGGACTGGAAGTCTTCGGGGAAGACTTCGCGGGCCGCCTCGGACGGGCAGATGCTTTTATCCGGCCCTCGCTGCTCGACCAGGGACAGAATCGCGGTTTCGATAACATCTTCGCTCATTCCTCGCTGGATACTCCAAAACCATGCGCCATGACCACCGTCCTTACTGGATGCACGCCCTGTGGGAGCAGTTCGAGAACGCCTGGACGCGCCATTTCCTCGAACCGCATTTCGAAAGCCTGGGCGGTCACGCCAAGGTCGTGCGCCCGTGGAATGTGGAGGTGTTCGGGCCCAATGTGCATGCCGGTCAGGCGATCCATATCGTCAGCCGCAAGGACCAGCCGGTCAGCTTCACGGTCTGGTCGCCGTCTGATGCGCCGGGCGAAATCCATATCGGCGATTGCTGCTTCTTCGCCGGCGGCATCCGCATTCTGGCGGCGGAGAAGATCGTGATCGGAAACGCCGCCCTGCTCGCCAAATCGGTCACCATCACCGACAGCGACTGGCATGGGCTTTATGATCGGATCACCGCCCGGCCGCCCAGCGCCCCGGTGATCATCGGCGACAATGTCTGGATCGGGGACGGGGCGTTTGTGGGCAAGGGCGTCACCATTGGCGACAACGCCGTCATCGGCGCCCGCTCGATCGTGACCAAGGACGTGCCCGCCAATACGGTCGTGGCGGGCGCGCCGGCCCGGCCGATCAGGACGCTCGACCCGGACGGTCCCTTCAAGACCCGGCTGGAGATGCTGGGCGACGCCGAAGGCCTCGACCGCTTCATGAAGGCCGCCTATCGCGACCAGCTCAAGGGCAATTCCACGCTGGGCTGGCTGAGGAGCAAGTTGTTTCCGCGGCGGGGGGATTAACACGCTCCTGCCCCCCAAAAAATAAAAACGGCCCCGGGTTTCCCGGGGCCGTTTTCATGTCTGCGTACGTCAGCGCCTAGTTGAAGAGGCTCATCGGCAGGGTTCCGATCACCGCGCCCGTCATCAGGGTCGCAAGCGTGCCGGAGATCAGCGCGCGCGGCGCGAGCTGGAGGATGTCCTCGCGGCGGCTCGGCGCCACGGCGATCAGGCCGCCCACCAGAATGCCCACGGACGAGAAGTTGGCAAAGCCGCAGGCCGCATAGGTCAGGATCAGGCGCGAGCGCGGGCTGAGCGCATCGGCGTTCGCGGCCAGTGCGTCATAGGCGAAGATCTCATTCAGCGCCGTCTTGAAGCCCATGACGGTGCCGCCCGCCTGCGCTTCGCTCCACGGCAGACCGGCGATCCACACCAGCGGGGAGAACAGATAGCCCAGCATGCGCTGCACGGTGATCGGCTCGCCCAGGAAGTCCGGCAGCCCGCCCAGCATGAAGTTCACCAGCGCCACGATGGCGGTGAACACCAGGAGCATGGCGATGATGTTGACGAACAGCTTCACGCCATCCGCAACACCCGTGGTCAGGGCGTCCATGGTGGAGTGATAGAGCTGGACCGGGATGTTTTCCTTCTCGGCCTGCTCGGCGGTTTCGTCCTGCGGATGCATGAGGCGCGCGAGGATCGCGGCGGCCGGCACCGAGATCAGCGAAGCGGTCAGGATATGGCCGGCGGCGTCATCGAGCACGGCGTTGAGCTGGCTCACATAGATGGCCATCACCGAGCCCGCCACGGTGGAGAAGCCCACCGTCATGATCAGGAACAGGTCAGAGCGCGAGATCGCGGGCAGACGCGGACGGATCAGCACCGGGCTTTCGGTCATGCCGAGGAAGATGTTCGCAGCTGCGCCGAGAGAGGCGGCGCCCGACAGGTTCAGGATGCGGCGGAACAGGCTGGCGAAGCCGCGCACCGCAAATTCCAGGATGCGCCAGCGCCACAGCACCGCCGAGATCGCCGAAAGCACGATCACCATGGGCAGGGCCTGGAAGGCGAAGGTGAAGGTCAGCCCTTCGGCGCCCTCGCGGATCACATAGGGGTTCTCGCCCCCGCCCAGATAGCCGAACACGAAGCTCGTGCCCTGGGTTGTCGCCGCCTGCAGCACCTCGACGACGGTGGTCAGCGAGGACAGGAAGGCGCGCGTGGGCGAAAAGCTGAACAGCATGATCGCAATGGCGAACTGCACGGCGACGCCGCCCAGAACCAGTACAAGCGGCGGCGCTTTTCGCGGCCCCAGCGCCCAGGCGATGGCCAGAAACACGAACACGCCGATGAGGCTGCGCAGCTGCAGACCCAGATCTTCAATCATGTGAATGAATTCCCCTAATGACGGCCCACGCCGGTTCGGGCGTTTGTCACAGGTTCGCCAAAATACCGTTTTCTTAAAGAAACACTAGTGCGCTTGCAGCAGAAGCCTTAACGCGCCAGTTTCAGGCCATGACCGAACCGATCTGGAGCCCCTGCAAGCGCGTCTGCGTGGTTGATCCCAACGCGGCGATCTGCGTGGGCTGTTTCCGCACCCTGGACGAGCTGGGCCGCTGGATGACCATGAGCCAGCAAGAGCGTCTGGCGATAAAACCCGAGTTGAAGGCGCGTGAAGCGGCCTATCGGGAAAAGCGGGGCCTGAGCAGGCGTTAGCCCACAAAGATCGCTTCGCGCAGCATGTTCAGCGACATGATGAGAAGCCCCACGGCGAAGAATTGCTTGAGCCGTTTGGGGTTCAGGCTGTGCGCCAGATTCGCGCCCACCGGCGCCAGAAAGACGGCGGAAGCGGCCAGCGTCACGAAGGCCGCCATGTTCACATATCCTACCGAGAACGGCGCGCGGGCCGGTTCATCCAGCCCGGCGATCATGAAGCCGATCGCGCCCGGAAGGCCAATCGCGACGCCGAATCCGGCGGCGGTCGCGACAGCCGTGTGAATGGTCTTGCCATGCAGGGTCATCAGGGTGACCCCGAACACGCCGCCGCCAATTCCCATCAGCGACGAGAGAATGCCGATCGTCATGCCGAGCACGGTCTTCATCGGCTGCCCCGGCAGATCGTCGGCGAGCTTCCAGTCCGGGCGTCCAAAGAAGAATTGCGCTGACAGCAAGAGCGCCACGGCGCCGAACAATCCCGTCAGCGCCCGGCCGGGCGCAAGATCGGCGACAGCCGACCCCAGCAGCGCGCCCAGAACGATGAAAGGCGTCCAGGTCTTGAGCACCTTAAAATCCACCGCCCCCTTCTGGGCGTGGGCCGCCACCGACCGCAGGGACGTCGCCACGATCACCATCAGGGAGGTGCCCACCGCAGCGTGCATGGCGTGCGCCTCATACCCCAGACCGGTCAGCACATAATAGAGTGCCGGCACCATGATGATGCCCCCGCCAATGCCGAACAGGCCCGCAATCAGCCCGGCGAAGGCGCCGACGGCCAGAAGGGCGAGGATGAAGGGGATGAGCGAGGCGTCCATGCGGCCAGCCTTTCAAGTCAACTGAAAGAAGGCCGCACTTTTGCGCCGTTTGATGGCGCGCTGCAACATAAAGGCTGGAAAGGGTTTTATTCCGCCGCCGCCGGACGCACGGCGTCGAGCGCGTCTTCCAGAACTTCCCAGCCCGCGCCGGGACGATTGGCGCGCTCGGACAGCACCTGACGCCATTTGCGCGCGCCGGGACGGCCCGCGAACAGGCCCAGCATGTGCCGCGTGATGGCGTGCAGCTTCACGCCCTGATCGAGCTGGCGCTCCACATAGGGACGATAGGCCTCGACCGCCTCGAACGGCGTCGCGCAGGGATCAGACGCCTCGCCATAGATGCGGGTGTCTACTTCAGCCAGCGTCCACGGCGTGTGATAGGCCGCCCGGCCCAGCATGATCCCGTCCGCGCCATGGATCTCGGCCATGCCATGCTCGAGGGTTTCCAGCCCGCCATTCAAGAGCACTTCAAGATCGGGATGCTCGGCCTTCATCCGGCGCACCAGATCATAGTCGAGCGGCGGCACGTCCCGGTTTTCCTTGGGACTCAGCCCTTTCAGCCAGGCCTTGCGGGCATGGACGATGAAGGTCTTCACCCCGCTTTCGCGGACGGTCTCGACAAAGCCGAACAGGGTCTTTTCCGGGTCCTGATCATCCACGCCCAGCCGGTGCTTGACGGTGACGGGAACCGAGACCGCCTCGCGCATGGCGGTCAGGCAGTCGCGCACCAGTTCGGGCTCGCGCATCAGGCAGGCGCCGAACTTGCCCGACTGCACCCGGTCAGACGGGCAGCCCACATTCAGGTTGATTTCGAGATAGCCAAAGCCCTCGGCGATCTTCGACGCGCGCGCCAGAATGTCCGGATCAGAGCCGCCCAGCTGGATGGCGACAGGGTGCTCGCTGGCGTCAAAGCCGATCAGGCGCGGCACATCGCCATGGATCAGCGCCTGATCCACCGCCATCTCGGTGTAGAGCACGGCCCGGCGCGTGAGGACGCGATGGAAGGCGCGGCAATGCCGGTCCGTCCAGTCCATCATGGGCGCCACCGTGAACCGGCGGTCGAGGGGGGCTGCGCTGTCTGTCATGGCCGCGGGATGTAGTGCGAGCAGAGAGAAAGCGCAAATCCGGGGGTCAGCCTCAGCCGCGCATCAGGGCCTGACGCTGTGCTTTGAGACGGTCCAGCAACAGGCGGAAAGCCGGGGTCATCTGCCGACGGCTGGGGTAATAGAGATGATAGCCCGGAAAGGGCGGGCACCAGTCTTCCAGCACTGTCTCCAGCGCCCCGGTCTCGAGATGCCCGGTCAGAAGCTGGTCCGGCAGACAGACCAGGCCTCCGCCCTTGAGCGCCATCTTGATGTTCAGCGCCGGGTCATCGCTGGTATAGCGGCCCTCCACCCGTACGCTGAGCGGACGTCCGTCCTTCTCGAACTCCCAGGCATAAAGCCCGCCCAGGGTCTGGAGCCTCAGATTGATGCAGTCATGATCGGTCAGCTCATGGGGCGTCTGCGGACGCCCCGCCCGGTCGAAATAGGCGGGCGCGCCGGCCACGCGCATGCTCAGATCGGGACCGATGGGAACCGCGATCATGTCCGCATCCACCTGCTCGCCCAGCCGCACGCCGGCATCAAAGCCGTCCTTGGCGATATCAACGAGGCGCGCATCCACGCTGATCTCCACGGCGATATCGGGAAAGTCCTGCATCAGCTGGCTCACCACAGGCTCGAGAAGATCATGGGCGGAGTCATAAGTGGCGGTGATCCGCAACAGCCCCGAAGGCGTCGAACGGATCTGATCGAGGGTTTCAAGCTCGGCCTCGATCTCATCCAGCGCCGGACGCAAGCGCTCCGCCAACCGGCGCCCCGCCTCGGTCGGCG